>AP024683.1:0-2500 GCA_025999455.1 Geminicoccaceae bacterium | reverse complement strand
AGTACTTAGGCTTGGAGGGTGGTCCCCCCGTCTTCGGACAGGATTCCACGTGTCCCGCCCTACTCGAGGATCGCACGACGCCCTACCCGTACGGGCCTGTCACCCTCTGTGGAGCGCCGTTCCAGACGCTTCCGGTTCTCGTCGTACGACCACTGGCCTGGTCCCGGTTCGCTCGCCGCTACTTCGGGAGTCTCGGTTGATGTCCTTTCCTCCGGGTACTGAGATGGTTCAGTTCCCCGGGTTCGCCCCGCCGACCCATGGATTCGGCCGACGGTACCGCACGAAGCGGTGGGTTGCCCCATTCGGAAATCCGCGGATCACCGGGCGCTCGCCCCTCCCCGCGGCTTATCGCAGCGTGCCACGTCCTTCCTCGCCTCTCGGCGCCAAGGCATCCACCAGATGCCCTTCTCTCGCTCGCCCCGCCCCAGCCCCGGAACCCCGAAGAGCCCCGGAACCGGAACGCCCGAGCATACCCTGCCACGGGACCACCTCCGAAGGGAGGCGGCCCCGTCCGCCGCGCACGGGCCACACCCGTGCGCGACCTCCGACCCTCTTCACGATGTCCAAATCCCCTCGACCACCCGCCCGATCACCGATCGGACTGGTGGGCCCGGGCCGAATCGAACGGCCGACCTCACCCTTATCAGGGGTGCGCTCTGACCGGCTGAGCTACGGGCCCGGCCCCGCCCCGCCACCCCACCTCGGGAGCGCCGGACGGGAAACCGGTAGGGACGTGCGGACGGCGGCCGGAGGCCGGCCCTCGGATCCGGATCGCTCCGGTCCGTTAGAAAGGAGGTGATCCAGCCGCAGGTTCCCCTACGGCTACCTTGTTACGACTTCACCCCAGTCGCCGACCCGACCGTGGACGGCTGCCTCCCTTTCGGGTTGGCCCACCGGCTTCAGGTCGAACCGACTCCCATGGTGTGACGGGCGGTGTGTACAAGGCCCGGGAACGTATTCACCGCGGCGTGCTGATCCGCGATTACTAGCGATTCCACCTTCACGCAGGCGAGTTGCAGCCTGCGATCCGAACTGAGACGGCTTTTGGGGATTAGCTCCGGGTCGCCCCTTCGCTGCCCACTGTCACCGCCATTGTAGCACGTGTGTAGCCCAACCCGTAAGGGCCATGAGGACTTGACGTCGTCCCCACCTTCCTCCGGCTTGTCACCGGCAGTCCCTCCAGAGTGCCCGGCCGAACCCGCTGGCAACTGGAGGCAGGGGTTGCGCTCGTTGCGGGACTTAACCCAACATCTCACGACACGAGCTGACGACAGCCATGCAGCACCTGTGACGGCCCCCTCGCGGGAAGCCCGGGTCTCCCCGGGCCGCGGCCGCCATGTCAAGGGTTGGTAAGGTTCTGCGCGTTGCGTCGAATTAAACCACATGCTCCACCGCTTGTGCGGGCCCCCGTCAATTCCTTTGAGTTTCAACCTTGCGGCCGTACTCCCCAGGCGGCAGGCTTACCACGTTGGTTGCGACACCGAAGGACGAATCCCCCGACGTCTGGCCTGCATCGTTTAGGGCGTGGACTACCAGGGTATCTAATCCTGTTTGCTCCCCACGCTTTCGCGCCTCAGCGTCAGAACCGGACCAGAGGGCCGCTTTCGCCACCGGTGTTCCACCCAATATCTACGAATTTCACCTCTACACTGGGTATTCCACCCTCCTCTCCCGGTCTCCAGCCACGCAGTCCCGGATGCCGTTCCGGGGTTGAGCCCCGGGCTTTCACACCCGACACGCGCGGCCGCCTACGCGCCCTTTACGCCCAGTGATTCCGAACAACGCTCGCACCCTCCGTCTTACCGCGGCTGCTGGCACGGAGTTGGCCGGTGCTTGTTCCCCGGGTACCGTCACCATCGTCCCCGGGAAAAGGGCTTTACAACCCGAAGGCCTTCGTCACCCACGCGGCGTCGCTGGATCAGGCTTTCGCCCATTGTCCAAGATTCCCCACTGCTGCCTCCCGTAGGAGTCTGGGCCGTGTCTCAGTCCCAGTGTGGCCGGCCGTCCTCTCAGACCGGCTACCGATCACAGGCTTGGTGGGCCGTTACCCCGCCAACTACCTAATCGGACGCGGGCCCATCCCCGGGCGACCAAAAGGCCTTTCCCCCGCAGGGATCATCCGGTATCAGCCGCAGTTTCCCACGGTTGTCCCGAACCCAGGGGCAGGTTCCCACGCGTTACGCACCCGTCCGCCGCTGCCGGAGGTCACCCCCCGACCGCTCGACTTGCATGTGTTAAGCGCGCCGCCAGCGTTCGTTCTGAGCCAGGATCAAACTCTCAGCTTCACCCTCGACAGGCCCACCCGACGACCCGACGAACCCGCCGAACCGCCGAACGAACCCGCCCAAGAAGGCGCATCCGACCGCTCACGAACGACCACGTCCCCCCAATCACGGAAGAACGCGGCCCGCACGGCTCGATGCCCGAACGGCCGACCCCACCAAAAGGCCGCCGCCCGCACATCCCTACCCAACGAGATACGATTGTCCAAAGAGCCAGT